>JBBFKQ010000001.1:0-18557 GCA_037481935.1 Aquificaceae bacterium
TAAGGACGAAGTATGTTACAATTTTCTCTTCTATCATCTTAATCCTCCCTATGGGTTTTCCATGGGGAGCTTTTTTTTACCATAATTTCTTATAACTTGCAACTCGGGTTAGGTTTTAATGATATTATCAACAAGGAAACCAAGGCAGAAGTAGAAAATATGGTGCTCAGGGCTGTAGCCAGCAGGATACTTGATAAGCCTTTATTTATCAGAATCCCCATCTCCAGAGAGCTCAGTTATCTACCAGCTTTAAGTAAAAACTTTGTTTTGCGCATACCATCGGATGTAAGCATGAAACAGCTTGGAGAAATAATGACAGTGGTAAGAAAAGGAGGGCTTAGAACTGCCCTTGACGACTACAGAACCACGGGATACGAGCTAAAGGAAATAAGGATTGGCTCTTTTGACTATGTGTTTTTTAATGAAGACTTTTATACGAATGCTAAAAGGTCAGATATTGAAAGAATAATAGCTAGCTTCAAACTATTTAAGACCAAGGTGGGTTTTAAAAACATAGACTCAGAAAAGAAACTTAAGCTTGCACAAAGTATAGATGTTGACCTTGCCACTGGTTATCTATTTGGTAGCGAGTCGCTTCCTGCAGGAAGGATAGAATGATTTTTCTGATACTCTTGCTGTTTTTGAGCTCCTGTGCCTCTGTGGTGATACTGAAGGACCCACTGACTTCTCAGGAGCATACAGACCTCGGATACATATACGAAAGGCAGGGAAAGTTAGAGTTAGCGGAGGAAGAATACAGGAAAGCCATAAGAAAGGATAGGAAGAACTGGCTTGCCTATTACAACCTTGGAAACATATATGCCCGAAGAGAGGACTGGAACAGGGCAGAGGAGTTCTATAAAAAGGCTCTTGAGCTAAGCAGAGACCCAGACCTTCTGAACAACCTCGCCTATGTTCTCAACAGAAAGGGAGAGAATTGTCAGGCTCTCAGGCTTGTAAAAGAGGCTATGGAAAAGGGGCAGAGGCAAGAATACTTTCAGACCATGAAGGGCATAGAAGAGGAGATTAGTAGAAAGAGGGTAGACTGTCTATCTTTTGAAGGGGAAAGGGAACTTTGGTAGCTGGGGCATGCCCTGCATGCCTTTTAGTTTTTTTATGAGTTTTTTCATTTCCTCGTATTCTTTAAGCACTCTGTTCACATCGGAAAGCGTTGTTCCACTGCCCCTTGCTATCCTCTGCTTTCTGCTCATGTTGATTATCTTCGGGTTTCTCCTTTCCTGCTTTGTCATCGAAAGTATTATGGCTTCTGTCTTTTTAAACTTTTTTTCTTCTATCTTGAGTCCCTTGAGCTGTGCACCTATGCCCGGGAGCATGCCAAGGAGTTTATCAAGAGGTCCCATGTTCTTTATAAACCTGAGCTGTTTGAGCATGTCCTCAAGGTCAAACTCGCCCTTAAGAACCTTGAAGGCAAGCGCCTGAGCCTCATCTTCTGGAATAACCTTCTGAACCTTTTCCGCAAGGGTCTGTATGTCACCAAGACCCAGTATCCTCTGAGCAATCCTGTCAGGGTAGAAGGGCTCTATGTCTTCAATCCTTTCTCCCACACCCATGAACTTTACGCCAACGCCAAGGGCTTCTTTCACGGAAAGGGCAACACCGCCCCTCGCATCCCCGTCCATCTTCGTTAAAACAACCCCAGTGAGCCCCACAACTTCATGGAAGGTCCTTGCAGCAGTAAGGGCAGACTGCCCCTGCATGGCATCGGCAACATATATGACCTCAGAGGGCCCGACCGCTTCCCTTATCTCCTTTAGCTCCTGCATGAGCTCTTCATCTATATGAAGTCTTCCAGCGGTATCCAGAAGCAGATAGTCCACGCCCTCCTTCTTGGCCCTCTCCAGTGCCCTTCTGGCTATCTCCACTGCGGTCAGTCCTTCCTCAAAGCCATAGTAGGGCACACCTATTTTTTCTGCAAGCCTCTGAAGCTGTAGCATGGCAGCTGGTCTTCTCACGTCCGTAGAGCTTACAGCTACCTTGAAGCCCTGCTCTTTCAGATGGTGGGCTATTTTTCCTATGCTCGTGGTTTTACCAGTTCCCTGAAGTCCTACAAAAAGCACCACACCCTTTCTAAGGTCCTGTTTTTCACCCCCGAGAGTCTGAACAAGCTCCTCGTATATGGTAAGCATGAAGCTATCCTGTGGTGATGGGCTTTTTGTAAGGTCTTCGCTCAGCGTCCTTTCTCTGACCCTTTTCAGAAAATTCTTCACCACATCATAGTCCACATCTGCCTCTATGAGGGCAGCCCTTACATCTCTGAGCACATCGTTTACCTGCTTTTCGGTGAGTTTTCTCGTGTCCCTTACCCTTCCCAGAGCCTTGCTGAACTTTTCAGTGAGCAGTTCCAACATAAGGTTTAGTATAATACACAGTATGCCCACTTTCAAGATAGCGGTATTAGAGGGAGACGGAATAGGTCCTGAGATAATATCCTCAACCCTCAGGGTTCTCAGAAGGCTTGGAGAGCTTGCAGGTCTGGACTTTATCTTTGAAAAGGCTCTGATAGGCGGTTCTGCCATAGACCAGAAGGGAACGCCGCTTCCACAGGAGACGGTGGAGCTGTGCCTGAGCTCTGATGCGGTGCTTCTGGGTGCAGTGGGTGGTCCAAAGTGGGATAACCTGCCAACGGAGAAAAGACCCGAGAAGGGGCTTCTTGGCATAAGAAAAGCCCTTGACCTGTATGCAAACCTCAGACCTGCAAAAGTATATGAATCGCTCATTTCCTCCTCACCACTCAAAGAAGAGGTAGCAAGAGGGACGGATTTTATAGTGGTGAGAGAGCTCACAGGGGATGTCTATTACGGGGAGCCAAGGGGGGTCTTTGTGCAGGATGGAAAGAGGATAGGTATAAACACCATGAAATACACGGAGGATGAGATAAGGCGGGTTGTCCGCAAGGCTTTTGAAATAGCCCGCCAGAGAAGAAAAAAGCTCACAAGCGTGGACAAGTCCAACGTGCTGGAGGTGAGCGGTCTGTGGAAGGCAGTGGTGGAAGAAGAAGCCAGGAACTATCCAGACGTGGAGCTTGAGCACCTGTATGTGGACAACTGTGCCATGCAGATAGTGAGAAGACCCTCTTCCTTTGATGTGATAGTCACGGGCAACATCTTTGGCGACATACTCTCTGACGAAGCGGCGGTTATAACGGGAAGCCTTGGCATGCTACCCTCCGCAAGTCTTGGGGACAGGTATGCCCTCTACGAGCCTGTTCATGGCTCCGCACCGGACATAGCAGGCAAGGGTATTGCAAATCCTGTAGCCACCATACTTTCTGCCGGCATGATGCTCAGATACTCCTTTGGATTGAAAAGAGAGGCAGAGCTGTTGGAAAGGGCGGTAGAGCTTGTGCTTGAGAGGGGCTACAGAACTCCAGACATATACTCAGATGGCTATGTAAAGGTAGGCACCGATGGCATGACAGATGCCATAATAAAGGCTATGGAGGAGCTATGGGAAGGTTTGCGTTAGCTCTTATAATGCTTCTTTCTGTAAGCATATGGGCTCAGGATGCTCTGCAGGGCATAAGGGACTTTTTCCAGAGAGAGGGTTATGTGGTCAAAGTAGAGGGAAATAGAGCGCTTGTAGACCTTGGCAGAGACAGGGTGAGGTCAGGTGAAGAGTTTACAGTCTTCAGAGAGGGCAAGGAGATAGTCCATCCTGTCACCAAACAGGTAATAGGAAGGGAAAGGGAAAGGGTTGGAAGGCTTAGAATTGAAGAGGTTCAGGAAGCCTTTTCCTACGCAAGAATACTTGAGGGTTCTGCAAGAGAGGGGGACAGGATAAGGCTATGGGCGGAGGATGTGTGTTTTGATGGTTCGGAAGACTGGTTTTTTAAGCTCCGCTCAGTGCTTCCGGAGCTCAAGAGGGAAAAGACCTGCACCTACACCATAAAGGAGCTGAAGGAGGGCATAGGTGTGGAATACAGGGGTGCGCCAGTGGCCTTTTTCCAGGTTCAGCAGGCTGCGCCCGTGGGGATTGAGAGGGCAGGGCTGGAAGACATAAACCTGCTGGCCAGACCTAAGCTCCTGAGACCACTGCCTTCACTTCCACTTTCGGCAGACCTCTGCGACCTTACGGGAACTGGCAAAGAGTTTCTCGCGGTGCTCTTTTCTGGCAGGGTGGAAGTTTATGAACTTCTGAAGAACGACCTGGTAAAGAGGTTTGAATACAGCCTGCCGGCAGGCGTTCCGGTGGGCCTTCAGTGCGGAAAAATTACAGGTGAGGGCACAGACCTGGTGCTGGTAAATATGGTTACAGGCGACTCTGCAAACTCTATCATATTGAGGGCTGTTGGAGATAGCTTTGTCCCTGTGAGAAGAAACATACCATACATTATGGGTGTCCTTGACAGGAGAAGACCGAGAGAAACCTTTGTGGGTCAGAGGTTCAACTTCAGAGACAGGTTCGGACAGACGGTAAGGCTTTCCCTTGAAGGGGAAAACCTGAGGGAGACTGGAGCCTTCCTCGCCCCCAGAGGCTTCAGAATAGACAGCGCCTTTTATTTTGGTGACTACCTGGTATTTACAGACACCGCTGGAAGGGTGAGGGTCTTCAGAGGGGATTCAGAGGTCTTCTCCACAGAAGAGGGCTTTGGAGGTTCCTACACTCTTGTGGAGATTCCCTTTGAGCAGGGTAAGCTCAACTTTATCTTCAACCCTAAAGGAGCTTCTGTAAGATTTCTTAACTTCAACATGGCCCTTGTGGTGAAAAACCATACAGGCGTGGTGCAGAGGTTTTTAGACATAGTAAAATACAGCAGGGGTGAGCTTTTCATACTGGGCGAAAGGCGAAAGGACCTTGTCTTTATAAGACCTGTGAGAGGTGGAAACTTTGAAGAGTCAGTGCAGGCGGTGCTTACCACAAAGGACGGAAGAATACTGGTTCTCACGGGAAGGACAGGCACCCTCACCATACAGAACAGGGGAGAGGTTTACGAGCTGGAGTTAAGGGCTCTGTAGTTTTCTCTGCAAAAGCACTCTGAAGCGGTCTCCCATACTCACAAGCATGGTTTTAAGACGGGAGAGCCTTTCCAGGTCCTCGGGCTTTTCAGAGAGGCTCAGCTCTTCAAATTCACGCAAAAAGGCAGGACTTTCAAGAAGAAAATCTCTGAGTCTTTTGAGGAAGACCTTTTCCAGTCCAGAATCTTTCCCATATTCCTCCAGAAGGGAAAAGTTAACCTGGGCGGTTATGTCAACGGGCTTTTCGCTTTTCAACACATCCCTCTGGACACTGTGGGAGCTGTAGCCCAGGACCGTCCCCTCCGGAAACCTGTGGAGCTCCTCCGAGGTGTAGCCGTAGTCTATAACAAGGTGATACCCCCTTATGAGGTTTGAAGCCAGTTTCTTCAGAAACTCCACGCAGTCCACGCACACCTCCAGCACCTGAGATAGCCCCTCATAATCCATCCTCTTCAAAACCTCTTTTACCCGTGAGTCTTCAAGCTCAAGCCAGACCTCTTCTCCATCCCTTATAAAAAGTTCTCTTCTTTCCTTTACCACGTGCACCGGCAGACAGTCAAAAAACTCGTTAGAAAAGACCACACCCTCTAAGGGGAAAAGCTCCCGGCACCAGAAAACCTTGCCCTCAAAACCTTCAAGCCTTATTTTCTGGAGCTCGACCAGTGTGGGACTAAAGTCGTAGATGTAGTAGCTGGCTCTCTCAAAGAGCTCTGGTTCTCTTTGTTTAAGATAATAGAGAATGTCGTAAGCAAGGGCACCGCTACCACCACCAAGCTCAAGGAGAATGGGCTTTTCAAAGTCCCCTATAAGTTCAGAGATAAACTCCCCGAGGGCATACCCGAAGGCTCTGTCCAGCTCCGGTGCGGTAAAGAAGTCTTTCCTGAAGTCCCCCTGATAATATTCTCTTACTCTCTGGAACATCCAGTCTCTGAAAGATATCAACCCGGCGGCCAGGACATGCTCCTCCCTGCTATAAAGTGAAGATGAAGGTGAAAAACGCTCTGCCCTGCGTCCCTCCCCACATTAAAGATCAGTCTGTAACCACCATTAAGGTTTTCGTCCGGAGCATGACCAAGCTCCTCTCCCAGTTTCCTTGCCACATAGAACATATGTCCCACAAGAGATTCATCCTCGGGCTCAAGGCTCTGAACACCAAAAATGTGCTTCTTTGGAACTATAAGTATGTGCGTGGGTGCAACCGGGTTTATGTCGTGAAAGGCATAGACCAACTCATCCTCATAGACGCCCTTAGAGGGTATTTCCTTTCTCACTATCTTGCAGAAAATACAATCCTGCATGACCTGCCTCCTGCCTTCAGATTATAAATCAAGTTTAAACCTTTCTCTAAGAGTCTCAAGCACTTTCCCAAACAATTCTTCTTCCTGTTGTGTGCCGTCAAGCATCACAATTCTCTCTTTCTCCTGATGGGCTATGAGTATGTAGGCATCCCTTACCCTTCTGAGGAATTTTCCGTCCTCAAACCTTGTCTTCTTGTCAGATAATCTCTGGAGAGCAACCTCAAGGGGCACGTTGAGAAGAAAGGTTATGTCGGGCTTTCGCCCCCTTACAGCTATGTGGTTCAGAATGTTTACCGTCCCCAGGTTTATCTCCCTTCCATATCCCTGATAGGCGGTGGTGGAGTCTATAAAGCGGTCAATTATTACGATTTTCCCTTCCCTCAGGTCAGGAAATATTCTTTCCCACACAAGGCTTGACCTTGCCGCCTCAAAAAGTAAAAGCTCTGTGGTGGGGTCCATATGAAAATCCAGCAAAAGCCTCCTTATTTCTTCCGCAAGAGGGGTAGAGCCGGGGTCTCTGTATAGAGAAACCTTATAGCCCAGGCTTCTGAAGTGTTCATACAGCCTCTTAGCCTGCGTGCTCTTACCAGAGCCGTCTATGCCTTCAAAGGTTATGAGCATAGCTCTCTCCTTATCCTTCCTGAGAGGTTTGTCATTAGCTCGTAGGGTATTGTTCCTGCTAGCCTTGCCAGGTCCGTAAAGCTCTGATTCTCACCAACTATCTCCACCCAGTCCCCCACCTGTGCCTCTGTATCTGTGAGGTCTACCATGGTCATGTCCATGGTTATGTTTCCGAGAATTTTTACAGGCTTTCCCCTGAAAAAGAGGCTTGCCTTATTGGAAAGGCTCTTCATAAGTCCATCTGCGTAGCCGAAAGCAACAACACCCACCCTCGTGGGCTTCTGGGTTATAAAGGTCCTTGAATAGGATACGGGAAAACCCGCAGGAAGGTCTTTTACAGATATTATCCTCGCTCTGAGCTCAAGGGTGTGCTTTAGCTGCACCGGATAGTTCTGCATGGGCTTTTCTCCATAAAGGGCTAGCCCAACGCGTATATGAGTGGTAAAGGGAACACGGTAAACAACTCCCGCAGAGCTCTCCATATGCACATACCGGAGATTTCCATACTTCTTTACCACCTGAGCAAATCTCTCAATCTGGAGCCTTGAGAATTCTTCATCAAGGGGGCTTGAAAGGTGGCTCAGCACTCCTTCAACTCTACCGTCCCGGACAACCTCCTCAAGAAAACCAAGCCTTCCCATACCCGTGTCGTATTTTACCTGTATGGGCACATCTATGCCCTCAAGGGCTCTTAGGTGTTCCCTGTGGGACACCACAGGTGTTAAAGAGTAGTCCAGAAATGCCTTCTCCTCACCCTTCAGAACCCCGCCAAGCACGAGGATTTTTTTTCTGATGCCTGCCCTTCTTAGTTCTACACCCTCCTCAACACAGGCAACGGCAAGGGCTGAGACCCTCTCTAGCTTCTCAAGAACTGAACTCACCTGCAGTGCACCTATGCCGTAGGCATTGGCTTTCACAACCGCTATAAGAGGCTTATGGGAGAACTCAGACAGACTTTTGACATTTTCTGCAAGTTTTTTGCTGCTTATCTTCAGTTCTGCCCTCGGCATGCGGTTATTCTATTATCTCACAGCGTGCTATAATTTTTCTCATGGAACAGCCCTTCTACAATCCCTTTTTCTCTCTACTTAACTTTCTCTGGTTTTTCCTGCTTTTGGCCTTCCTTTTCATACCCTTCTGGAGGAGGTTTCTCCTTTCAAAGGCGAGGGAGGCTCTTATGAGGCAGCTTGAAGAGAAGAGGGGTAGCAGAGTTATAACCCTGATACACAGACAGGAAAGCCTGGGCTTTTTTGGCATTCCCATATTCAGATACATAAACATTGAAGACTCGGAGCAGGTCCTCAGGGCCATAAGGATGACTCCACCGGAAATGCCCATTGACCTTATAGTTCACACCCCTGGAGGTCTTGCCCTTGCGGCCACTCAGATTGCCAACGCCCTCGTAAGACACAGAGGTCCGGTAAGGGTTATAGTCCCCCACTACGCCATGTCAGGTGGGACCCTGCTGGCTCTTGCCTCAGATGAAATAATCATGGACCCAAACGCCGTGCTTGGACCTGTTGACCCTCAAATAGGTCAGATGCCTGCTGCGTCTATCCTTAAGGTCCTTCAGCAGAAGGAGCTAAAGGACATAGAAGACCAGACTCTTATAATGGCGGATATAGCTCAGAAGGCAATAGACCAGATGAAGTCATATCTGTTGTGGCTTCTTACTCAGAACGGCATGGAAGGAGAAAAGGCAAAGCGTATAGCTGAGGAGCTTGCCACGGGTAAATACACCCATGACTATCCTCTTACCGCCGAGTATCTGAAAAGCCTCGGTCTTAACGTGAGCACAGAAGTGCCAGAGGAAGTTTATGCCCTCATGGAGCTCTTTCCACAGCCCATGGGTTCTCAGGTGCCCTCTGTGCAGTATATACCCGTCCCATACAGGACAGGTCAGGGAGGAAGGCATTGAAAGTAAGGGTTGGAATAGTTGGCTGCGGTGTAGTGGGCACTGGAGTGGTAGAGCTTCTTCTGAAGAATTTAGAAACCATAAAGAAAAAGACAGGGATAGAACTTGAGCTTTCAAAGGTGGCAGACAGAGACTGGGAAAGACCAAGAGACTTTCATGTGCCAGAGAGGCTAAGGACAACTGATTACAGAGAAGTTCTTGAAAGCTCCCAGATAGTGGTGGAGCTTGTGGGTGGAAAGGGCTTTGCAAAGGAGCTTATAAAAGAATCTCTCATGGCGGGAAGGCATGTGGTTACTGCCAACAAGCACTTGCTGGCAGAAGAGGGAATTGAGCTTTTCAGACTTGCGGAGGAAAGAGGACTGCACATAGGCTTTGAAGCCTCTGTGGGTGGTGGCATACCCATAATAAAGGCGGTAAGGGAGTCCCTTGTAGGAAACAACATAAGGGCAATATACGGCATACTGAACGGAACCACCAACTACATCCTTACAAGAATGCTTCAGGAAGACGTGGACTTTGAAACAGCTCTGAAAGAAGCTCAGGAAAAGGGATACGCAGAGGCAAACCCTTCTCTTGACATAGACGGCTGGGACAGCGCCCACAAGATAGCCATACTCTCCTACATGGCCTTCGGTAGCTTTTTCCCCTTCTCAGAGGTATATGTGGAAGGTATCAGGCATGTGGACCTTCTGGACGTGGAGCTGGGCAGAGAGCTGGGATATACCCTGAAGCTCCTGGCCATAGCCAAAAGAAGGGAAGAAGGTCTTGAGGTAAGGGTTCACCCCACCTTCCTCCCAGAAGAGGAGCCCCTAGCAAAGGTCTCAGATGTTTTTAACGCCATAATGGTGGAAGGGGACTTTGTGGGCAAAACCATGTTTTATGGCAGGGGTGCAGGCTCGCATCCTACCGCGTCCGCGGTTGTTTCAGACATAGTGGACATTGCCTGCAGGCTTTCCCCGGGAATTAAATGCAGCTTCAGCATTGACTGGGAAAGGAGAAGCCTTCCGCTCACTGAAGATTTCTACAGCAGGTATTATCTCAGGTTTGATGTGCCAGATAGGCCCGGGGTTCTTGCAGGCATAGCAAGAGTGCTTGCAGACAACCATATAAGTATAGCCAGCGTCCTCCAGAAGGAAAAGGTCTGCAAACTGGCGGGAAGGGAAGGAGAGCACATAGTGCCTCTTGTAATACTGACGCACAAAGCCTACGAAAAGTCCATGCGCAGAGCCCTAAAGCAGGTGCAGGAACTTCCCGTGGTTATGGGCAAGCCAGTGCTCATAAGGGTTGAAGAGGAAGCAGAATGAGGCTCCTTGCACCATCCATACTCTCTGCAGATTTCTGGAGGCTTGGTGAGCAGGTAATGGCATGCGTGGAGGGTGGTGCGGACATAATACACTTTGATGTGATGGACGGGCACTTTGTGCCAAACATAACCTTTGGACCTGTGCTTTTAGAAAGCATAAAAAGGCACTGTCCTCTTCCTCTGGACGCTCATCTCATGATAGAAAATCCGGAGAGATACATACCCGACTTTGTAAAGGCTGGTGCTGACATGGTGAGTGTTCACGTGGAAAATACACCCCATATCCACAGAACCCTTGAGCTGATAAAGAGCCTTGGAGCAAAGGCGGGGGTGGTTATAAACCCGGGAACGCCCCTCTCTGCCCTGGAGGAGGTCCTTTATTACGTGGACTTTGTGCTTCTCATGTCCGTTAACCCAGGATTTGGAGGACAGAAGTTCATTCAGAGGTCCATACAGAGGCTAAGGAGGCTCAGAGCAATGGCGGAGGAAATAAATCCCTCTGTCCTCATTGAAATAGATGGAGGCATAAAGGAAGATAATATACTGGAGGTTGCACAAGCTGGTGCAGACATTCTAGTTGTTGGTTCTGGCATATTTCATACGGAAGACGTAAGGGTTCAGACGAGGAAATTAAAAGAGCTGCTCATCTCTTCAGAGGCACTGTAAACCTCTGCAGGTCAAAGACATTAAAGGTAAGAAAAACTTCCTTCAGATACTTTTGCCTTGTTCCGTCGTATATGTCTCTCAGGAGAAGGCCAAAGCTCCAGCATGCACCCCTGTATTCCATGCCTGCCTGCCTCTGAAGGTCTTTGTTTATCCTGTTATCCCTTATCAGCCCGAGTGTAATGTTTGCCTTTCTGTAAAGTGCAGAAGCAGACAGACTATACTGGTCGTTGACCCTGGTGCCATCATAATTTTTTTCAAGGGTTCTACCCAGAGTTATGCTCTTACCTTCACCGCTGAGGGTAAGGGAGCCTATAGTTTTTAGGAGACGTCCATGAACCGGGTCATAGACGCTGTCTGAAGAAAGCCTGAGCCAGTCTAAAGGATAAAGCCACAGGATTGCTCTTACAGGAAGAAGATTTTCCCTGACCTCCTGCCCTGCATATGTAAACCTGCCAAGGTGGTTATATCCTCCTTCAAGGAAGAGTGTGTAGAGAATCCTTTCCGCATAATAGCCATGACTCCTCAGAGTGTAGGACAGGAGGCTCTCCCTGTCTATGCTGTCCAGTCTGTCAAACCTTGGATTATTAAAGCTTTTAGGCCTGTAGGAATAGGAAAATTCAAGGATGTTCTTGAATTGGAAACCTCTCAAGTTAAAGTTGAAAAAGTAGGGTAGCCTTTCTCTGTAGCGTAGGGAGCCAACCACGCTCTTGTCTTTAAAATCCTCCCCCCTTACATCCAGGTAGAAGAGGTTTTCCAGAGTGAGAGTTGAAAGCAGGTTAAGACCCAGAAGCTCCTTGGGTATGGAAAGCTCCGGAAAGAGAAGAAGCCTGTGAGCCCTCATACCCTCCTCCCTGTAAAAGTTTGTGTAGGAGGCGCTCAGGTTGAAGTATATGTGAGGAAGTAATTGGCTTTCTTTAAGATAAAAGCCCATCTCCGGCAACCTCTGAAGAGTTTGTCTGTTGCTGGGTGAGGTAGTATCGTAAAACCTTTTCAAATCAAAGGTAAAGAGAAAGCTCTCCCACTCCCTTCTGTAGCTGATATAGGAAGTAAGGTAGGGAACCGTCCTCTCCCTTGTTGTAAAGTAAACATCTTGCATAAAGTAGGGGTCAGACAGGAGGTCAACTCCCGCCTTCAGGTTTCCCAGGTCAACTTCTCCCCTTATCCTGTATCGATTCTCTCTAAAGGTAGATAGGTCTCTGCCCTGCCACCATTTACCGGGAGGTGTTGGTTCTCTGTAGAAGGAAAGATTTGTATTAAGGTCAAGCTCTTTTCTGAGAGACTGGCGGTATTCAAGGGAAAGTCCCTTTGCCTGTCTGTTTCTGAAATCAAATGTCAGGGTCATATCTTTATTCTTTGATATAGCCCAGTATATAGGCTGCTGATATATGAAGGTGTTGTATGTATTTGAGCCTATGGTGGGGGGCAGAAGCCCTGACCTTCTATCTCCCACAGGAAACAAACTTACGGGAAGGTAGGCAATGGGAATTCTGAAAAGCCTGAGACTGTTGTTCTTGCTGAAAACATAGCGTGGTGATATGCTGGCCCTTGAAAAGCATAGGTTCATCTCTCTTCTGTCAGGAGGACATGTGGTTATTGAACCCTCTTCTACAGAATACAGCTCACCTTCCTTGTCCACCCTCTTTGCTGTGAAATTGAACTTTTCAAACCTGCCCTCTGCATCAAGAAAGTATCCCACATCTCTCTCAAGGTCAAGAAGCGCCTCCTTCCCTCTAACTTCAAGCCTCCCATCTGCAGACTTTATGTAGACATTATCCCTGGCGTAAACCACCCTCTTCTGAGGGTCGTAAGTCATGAAATCTGCCCTTATGTAGTATTCTCTGTAGTAAGCCTCCACATCCCCCGTTGCCCTGAAAGTTCCATCTGGCAATCTTTCAAGACTTTGAGAGAGAACTTCAAGAGAAAAGGAGTAGGAAAAGAAAAGGAAGAAGAGAAGGAAAAGGAGCATATAGATATTTTATTTTACTCTTTGAGCGCTTCCTCCGGAGACTTCGCCCTCTGCAGTATCTTTACCACAACCCATCTCTTGGTCTTTGAAAGAGGCCTCGTTTCCCTTATTACCACAAGGTCCCCTGTCCTGCACTGGTTATTGGGGTCATGGGCATGGTATTTCTTGCTTTTTATTATGTGCTTTTTGTAAAGAGGGTGAGCTTCTTTTCTGTCCACTTTGACTACCACAGTTTTATCCATCTTGTCGCTTACCACATAACCCACAAGCTCTTTTCTCTTCAGATGCCATGGCTTTTCCATCATGCTTCACCTCTCAGCTGTTTTTCCCTTATGAGGGTGAGGACCCTTGCAAGGTCCCTTCTGGTATTCCTTATCTGCATGGGGTTGGGAAGCCCCTCTATCTTTTTTTTGAACCTCAGTCTGAGAAGCTCTTTTCTGAGCTCCTCTTCTTTTTTCAGGAGGTCCTGAAGGCTTAGTTTCCTGAGCTCTTCCACCTTCATCACTTTATACCTCCAGCCCTTACAAGTCTTGTCTTTATAGGAAGCTTTGCATCCACAAGTCTGTGAGCTTCCTCCGCAACCTCTTCCGGAACTCCAGAAAATTCATACAGTATCCTCCCCGGTCTTACAACGGCCACAAAACCTTCAGGGTCACCCTTTCCACCACCCATACGAACCTCATTGGGTTTTTTGGTGTAGGGTTTGTCCGGGAATACCTGTATCCATACCTTTGCACCCTTTCTTAGAGCCCTCACGAGAGCTATCCTTCCAGCCTCTATCTGCCTCTGGGTGAGCCAGCAGGACTCAAGGGCCTGTATTCCATACTCACCAAAAGAGACCCTGTTGCCTCTCAGGGCCTTTCCTTTCAGCGTTCCTCTCTGTGTTTTTCTAAACTTTGTCTTCTTTGGAGCAAGAAAAGACATGTTTAAACCTCCTTCTCAGCCTTTTTCAGGTCCTCTTCTATCTTCTTTACTATTTCCTCTTTACCGCCCTTAAGCACATCTCCCTTGTATATCCACACCTTTATTCCAAGCACGCCATACTTTGTCTGAGCTACCGCATATCCGTAATCTATGTCTGCTCTGAGGGTCTGAAGGGGCATCCTTCCCACAAGGAACCATTCAGCCCTCGCCAGCTCAGCACCCCCAATACGACCTTTAACCTGTACCTTGACACCCTTTGCCCCAGCCTTGAAGGCGTTGTCTATTGCCCTCTTCATAGCCCTTCTGTGAGACACCCTTCTTTCTATCTGAAGTGCAATCTCTTCCGCCACAAGCTGGGCATCTAGCTCTGGCACCCGGACTTCATCCACCGTTATAACCACATCCTTACCCCTTGTTATATACTCTATGTCTTTTTTGAGCTGTTCTACCTCTGCCCCTTTCCTTCCTATTATGATACCTGGCCTTGAGGCGAGGACTCTCACCTTTACCTTGTCTGCCATCCTTTCCACAACCACCTTGGATATGCCGGCAGAGGCATATCTCTTCTTTATGTATTCCTTTATCCTTATGTCCTCATGTAGCAGCTGTGTGTAATCCCTTTTGCCTGCAAACCATTTGGAGTTCCAGTCCCTTATAACTCCCACTCTGAAGCCTATGGGATGAGTTTTTTGACCCATTATTCTTCCTCCTTTTCCTGAAGCACAAGGGTTATGTGAGAGGTTCTCTTTCTGAGCATGGTTGCCCTTCCATGAGCCCTTGGCATCCACTTTTTATACATGGGGCCCTCATCGGCAACCGCCTTTTGAATGTAAAGCTTTTCAAGGTCCATACCCTTCTGCTCAGCATTGGCCAGAGCACTCTTGAGAATTCCTTCCACTATCCTTGCAGACTTTTTTGGTATGAACCTGAGCTGATACAGAGCTTCTCCTGCCTTCATACCCTGAATGATTCTGAGCACCTGCCTCGCCTTTGTGGGTGAAACCCTGGCATACCTCAAAACTGCCCTTGCTTCCATCTTTTCACCTCACTTCTTCTTTGTAGCCTTTGCAGACTTTTCTGGATGGCCCTTAAAAGTTCTTGTGGGTGCAAACTCACCCAGCTTATGTCCCACCATATCAGAGGTTATGTAAACGGGCACAAAGGTCTTCCCATTGTGAACTGCTATGGTGTGTCCCACAAACTCAGGTATTATGGTGGTATCCCTGCTGTAGGTCTTTATAACTTTCCTGTCACCCGTCTGGTTCATCTTCCTTATTCTTGCCCAGAGCTTTGGGTCAACCCATGCCTTTTTGTTAACAAGCCTTCTGTATTCATTCCAGACCTGCTGATACTTTTCGAGGGCCTTCTGGTAAAGCTCGGGAGTGTGCTGAACAGCTCTCACCTTTTTGTATATCCTCTGGGTCTTCTTGTGGAGCTTGAGAAAGCTCTCAAGGTCCTCAATGAGCCTGTTCCTCTTGTTCCATGCACCCTTAAAACCCATTATTTCACACCTCCTCTGAGAGGCTTGCCCTTTCTTGAGACCAGTATGAAGTTGTCAGAATACTTCTTACCTCTTCTTGTCTTGTAGCCCTTTGTCTTCCAGCCCCAAGGTGATTCGGGGTGTTTACCCTTCGTTTTTCCTTCACCACCACCATGAGGATGGTCCACCGGGTTGGTGGCAGTTCCCCTCACTTTTGGCCTCCAGCCCAGCCATCTGTATCTTCCAGCCTTTCCGTATTTTACGAGCTCATGCTCCGCAAGACCTACCACACCAACGGTGGCCATGCATCTCTGATGAACAAGCCTTATCTCGCCAGAGGGCATTCTGAGCTGCACATAGTCCCCCACCTTACCCAGTATCTGGGCAGACATGCCGGCAGACCTTGCTATCTGACCACCCTTTCCGGGATGGAGCTCCACATTGTGAACAACCGTTCCCACAGGCATATACTTGAGAGGGAGTGCGTTGCCCACCTTTATCTCTGGAAGCTCCTTTCCGGCTTCCGCATCCTCGTAAGATATGGACAGGACGCTGTCGCCTACCCTGAGACCCTCAGGCCAGAGAATGTATCTCTTTTCACCGTCCGCATACTGGAGCAAGGCTATGCGTGCAGACCTGTTGGGATCGTATTCTATGGCAACCACCTTTGCAGGAACAAGGCTTTTATCCCTCTTGAAGTCGATGAGCCTGTATCTCCTCTTGTTGCCACCTCCCCTGCCCCTTGAAGTTATCTTGCCCTGCTGACGGGACCTTCCCTTAGCCCTGTGCCAGTGGACTATAAGGGACTTTTCCGGCTCTGATTTTGTGACCTCAGAAAAGTCGTAAAGAACCGCATGTCTCTGTCCATTGGTAACAGGTTTTAACTTCCTTACACCCATTTTTACACTCCTGTCAGGTCTATTTCCTTATCAGGCGGTATGGTAACTATGGCCTTCTTATAAGCCCTTGTATAACCATACCTCCTGAACTTTCCTATGACTCTTTTCTTCCTTGGCTTTACTATTATGGTGTTTACCTTAACAACTTTTACCCCAAAGAGCTTTTCTATGGCATGCCTTATTTCGTGCTTTGTGGCATCCATAGCCACTTCAAAGGTGTATTTTTTGTGGTCTTCCATGAGTCTGTTGCTTTTCTCCGTTATTATGGGTCTTATGATGACTTCCTCTGGCCTTTTCATGATGCCAACCTCTCATAAATCTTTTCCAGGGACTGAGCGGTAAGCAAAAGCTTGTCCGCCCAGAGCATGTCGTAAACATTCAGACCCTCAACGGGCAGAACCCTCACATAGGGCAGGTTTCTGAAGGATTTGTAAGCAACTTCCTCCTTCTGTGGCAGCACCACCAGCACCTTTTCTCCATCTATGCCGAGCTTTTTCAGAAGCTCTACCGCCTTTTTAGTCCTTGGCACATCTCCGAGGTCAAGGCTATCCACCACCAGCAGGTTGTTCTCCTTTGCCTTCAGACTGAGAGCCATTTTGAGCCCCAGTCTTCTCACCTTTTTGGGAAGAGCGTAGTAGTAATCTCTGGGCTTTGGTCCGTGGGCCACACCACCACCAACGAATATGTTTGCACCCCTGTCTCCGTGCCTCGCATTACCTGTGCCCTTCTGGGGAAGAAGTTTCCTCCCGCTGTAGGCCACTTCACCCCTTGTCTTCGTGCTGTGTGTTCCCTGTCTTCTGCTGGCAAGTTGCCACTTTACCACTTCCCACAGCACATGCCTGTTAACTTCCACACCAAAGACTTCAGGCTTTAGCTCCATCTGAAGCACCTTCATGAGACCTCTCCTTTCACAAGGCTTTCCGTCATACCCTTTATCCTGTTAAGCTTGAGCCTCTGAGACCTTCTGTTTGCTATGGTGCTTTTCTCCACAAAGACCACTCCTCCATTGGGTCCGGGCACCGAACCCTTTACCACAAGAGCGTTGTGCTCAGGCAGAACATCAAGCACCAGCAGGGACTGCACCCTTATGGGCTCGTTGCCCCAGTGTCCAGCCATCCTCTTACTCTTCCACACCCTACCAGGGTCTGACCTGTTTCCTATGGAACCAACTGCCCTGTGATATCTGTGTCCATGGGATTTGGGAAAACCGCCAAAGTCCCATCTTTTCATGGTGCCGGCAAAGCCTCTTCCTTTGCTCCTGCCAACCACATCCACAAGGTCCCCAGGTTGAAATACTTCCTCCACTCTTAACTCCTGACCCACCTGGTATTCTCCAACAGATTCAACCCTGAATTCTTTCAGTCTTCTCAGGATTTTGCCAGCCTTTTTGAGGTGTCCCAGCTCTGGCTTTGTAAGATGCTTTTCACCATCCTCAAAGGCACCCACCTGAAGGGCGCTGTATCCATCCTTCTCTTGAGTCTTTATGGCAGTGATGTAGTTGGGCTTTATCTCTATGACCGTGGCAGGCACGGCTGTGCCATCCTTGAGAAAAACTCTTGTCATTCCCGCCTTTTTACCTATAAGACCTATCGCCATGGCTATCTCCCTATTATTAGCTCCACATCAACCCCTGCCGGAAGGGTTAAATCTCTCAGAGACTCAATTGTCTGAGAGGTTGCCCTGGTTATGTCCAGTATCCTTCTGTGCTCTCTCATTTCAAAGTGCTCTCTTGACTGGTCAAACTTGTGAGGAGACCTGAGCACCACCCACCTTCTTTTTCTCACCGGAAGAGGTATGGGACCCTTCACCACACCACCTGTCCTCTTGACAGTATCTATTATCTGTTTCACATACTGGTCAAGAAGCCTGTGGTCATAGGACCTGAGTTTTATCCTTATAAGTTCCTGCTCCATAGCTTTCCCTCACTCAATAATCTTAGTGACCACACCAGCACCCACAGTCCTTCCACCCTCTCTTATGGCAAACCTGAGCTGCTCCTCCATAGCCACAGGCTTGACTAGCTCCACCTCTATCTCCACATTGTCACCCGGCATCACCATCTCCTGACCCTCAGGAAGTTTTACCACCGTCCCAGTCACATCAGCCGTCCTGAAGTAAAACTGTGGCCTGTAGTTGAGGAAAAAGGGTGTATGCCTTCCACCTTCCTCCTTGCTAAGCACGTATACCTGCGCCCTGAACTTCCTGTGAGGCTTGACTGTCCCAGGCTTCGCCAACACCTGCCCCCTCTCCACATCGTCCTTGCCCACTCCCCTCAGCAGCACTCCCACGTTGTCCCCCGGTAGCGCCTCATCAAGTATCTTCCTGAACATCTCTATGGATGTGGCCACTGTCTTGAGTGGCTCCTCTCTCAGCCCCACTATCTCCACTTCCTCTCCCGGCTTTAATACCCCTCTCTCCACTCTCCCAGTCACCACTGTTCCACGCCCTGATATGGTAAACACGTCCTCTATGGGCATGAGGAAGGGTTTGTCCGCTTCCCTCTGTGGCG